>NZ_JBISHA010000020.1:0-4716 GCF_045064135.1 Pseudoalteromonas sp. Ld19
GGCGTTGAGGCTGTAGAATTACTCTTTTTAGGAACGTATTCTACTATTTTAAATTGATTGTTTTTTAACCTTGAATCCATCCGTTCGCTGTGATCTAATAGATATTATTCACCCACGGTAAACTGTTATGGCTAACTATAAGCCTGACTTATCCTGTCAAAATAAATTCATTCCTATCAATTTCGCTGAGCAAATTTTGCCTGGCACCTTTGAATATGCCCTTTGTTATATCGTCGAAAATAAACTCGACTTGTCGGGCTTTGACGCGTGGTATAACAACGATAAAACGGGTGCCGCGGCGTATCCGCCATCGGTGATGCTAAAGATTATTTTATTGGGTTATGCACATGGATTAATTAGTAGCCGCCGAATAGCCAAGGCCTGTGAGAACAATATTCTGTTCATGAGTGTGTCGGGTGATATTCAGCCGCATTACACTTCTATAGCGGGTTTTGTGGCTAAAATGCATGAACAGATTGAGCCGCTTTTTACGCAAGTACTGATGATATGTGATGAGGAAGACTTGATAGGCCGCAACATGTTTGCCATTGATGGCTGTAAGTTAAAGTCGAATGCGAGTAAAGAATGGAGCGGCACATTCGATGAGCTAGGGCGTAAAAAAGCAAAATTAGAACGTGCGAGTAAACGTATTATTGAGCGTCACCAAGCGCAAGATGGGCTGGGCGAGGAGTTAATAACACAGGATTTAAAACAAAAAGAAAAGCTGGATAAAAGTGCAGATAAAATCACCGCGTTTTTAGCCACTCACAAAGAAAAAACAGGCAGTAAAGGCAAGCCAGTTAAAAGTAATATTACCGACCCCGATAGTGCGAAAATGACCACGTCAAAAGGGACAATCCAAGGCTACAACGGGATAGCGATAAATGACGATAAACATCAAATTATACTGCAAGCACAGGCGTGGGGCTCAGTGGGTGAGCAACAAACCCTGCAGCCAGCGGTTAAACAATTAAAGCAGCAGCTCGATAAACTGAACACCGACAAGCTCAAAGACGAGCACACGATTAAATTCACCGCAGACAGTGGGTTTAACAGCGAAGCAAACCTTGACTACATGGCGAAAAGTGGGTTCGATACCTACATTGCGGATAACCAATTTAGAAAACGAAATCCGCTGTTTAAAGACAGCGAAACATACGAAACAGCGCAAGAAAAACGTCGGCTCAAACGCAGTAAAGGCAAGCCACGATTATTTACCTCAGACGATTTTCATTATGATGAAACAACTCAAACCTGCCGCTGCCCCGCAGGCAATGCCATGTGGCGAAGTGGAATTAATGTAAAAAGTCATAACCAGGAATACACGCGATTCTGTGGTTACTTAAAAGATTGCAAAGTATGCCCGCTACAACAGCAATGCATGCGAAAGCCACCCATAGAGCGAGGCCGGCAAGTTCAATTTATAAATAATGAATCACGCAAAAAGCTAAGCTATATCGACAAAATGAAAGTAAAAATAGACAGCCCCATAGGTCGACGACAATACAGTAAGCGATTAGGCTGCATAGAGCCGGTGTTCGGGAATATAACGGTTAATAAAGGCATGAACAAATTAACCTTACGCGGACAAACGAAAGTAAATACGCAATGGCAACTGTATTGCCTTGTTCATAATCTAGAAAAGCTGAGAAACACGATACATAAATAAAGGTAAGCCCTTATTACCTCAAATAAGCCACTCAAACACCTGCAATCCCTTCCAAAACGCCCATTAAAACAACACCAAGTCCTCTTTTTATATTTTTACGTGAAAGTCAGTTGACGATTGAATCAAAATAGGAACTCGGCTATGGTTAATGCATCAATAAAAATAAATTTAAAACGAGTTAATCTACAGGCTCGTTAACACCAAGTCCTCTTTTTATATTTTTACGTGAAAGTCAGTTGACGATTGAATCAAAATAGGAACTCGGCTATGGTTAATGCATCAATAAAAATAAATTTAAAACGAGTTAATCTACAGGCTCGTTATGTAACTAGGAGAGTATTGAGATGGAATTAAGGTTTGTTTCAGAAAAAAATATAAATGGGTTGAGTGCTAGAACTGATAATGCAACTGAGATGGATCCAAATAAAGGTAAGATTGGGGCTTTATGGCAAACCTTTGATGAGACTGTCCCTGTAGATTATAAAAATGGTGAAAGAGTATACGGCGTATATTCAGATTATGAATCAGATCACACTGGACAGTTTACTGTTCTTGCTGGTTTTGACGGCGCCTCTTTTCCATCTAGTTCAAACCTAGAATCAAAAACCATTCCTGAAGGAAATTACCTTGTATTTAAGTATAAAGGGGAAATGCCTCAAATAGCTATTGATGCTTGGACAGAGGTTTGGAATTATTTTTCTCAAGGTAAAGTGGAACATCAAAGACTTTACTCAACTGACTTTGAGTTTTACCCAAATGGAAACGAAATAGAAGTTCATATAGCGGTTAAATAGTTACATAACAAGAAAATAAACAAGGACACCACGTAACAGTTGGCTACGTTTCGCTTCGCTACACAATTATAGCCAACCATTACTTAGCCTGTTATTTAGGCGTTATATGCCTCTGTCACATGTGTCACATTTCAAATGTCATATGTTTAACGTATACGGAGTTATATTTTTTTGAGATTGTTATCAAAACAACTTCAAGGAGATAATTATGGATATGAACGTAGATATAAATTTAATAAAAGTAGAAAGAAATAAAAGAGGCTGGACTCAAAGTCAACTGGCTGATATTTGTAGTCTTAGTTTGCGAACAATTCAGCGAATTGAAAAGTTAGGCTTAGTTTCCCATGAATCAGTTCAATCTTTAGCTGCCGCGTTTGAAGTAACTGTGGATGAGTTGACTATTAGTGAAATGAAGGCTGAAAACACATTATCAATCAACTTGGATAAAGGTTCTTGGAGGAATAAGCCTTTTTATTGGTTAGGCTCAGTTGGTTTTATTATAACCGCGCTAATGCATATGCTTATGGCTATTCTTTTATCCTCTGGACCAGGTTACTTTAATCATTCGATGTGGTTTGCTTTATATGTAGTATGGGGAAGCTTCTTAATAATGGGTATACCCAAGAAGCAGAGTTTATCAGGCATATAACAAGAAATTCAACAGGACTAAAAACAGCGGGCTGTTCGCTTCGCTCCATTTTAGCCCACTATTTTTAGCCTGTTAATTAGGCGTTACGTGTCATCAGGAATCCCAACCTCTATATGAAAACTAAACTTAGAGAGTTCATTCAACACTTATCTCACGAAGTTGAAGATGAAGAGAAAGCAGAAGAGTATTTAGATAACGCATTGCCTTACATAGGTTTAATAATTATGTATTTTAATTCTCTGGAGAGTTCTTTAGATTCTGTTCTTTGTGAGAATTTTACCGACAGAACCGATGCGACAGGTTTAATTGTTTTAAATAAAATGAATTATTCCGCCAAGGTTGATCTTCTAAAAAGGTTTTGTGACGACTTTCAAATAGGCTTGGATAAACAATTAAATGGTTACGAGCAACTCATGACTGATCTAAGAGAGTCTGCTCGGCTGAGGAATCTCGTTGCTCATGCAAATTGGGAAAGCACTGGTGATGACGGTTTTACTTATGTTCGATTAAAAATGTCTAAGCAAGGCATGCATCAAGAGTATGTTCAATTTACAGAAGCATCTTTAGAAAAAGTAACTGATCTTATTATTAAAACTCGGTTTAAATTATATGAGTTTTGGGAGCATCGTAATGATGTTCTCTATGGGCGCGAATAGCCACGTAACAAGCTGTTCAAGCGGGACTTCTAACAGTTGGCTAGGTTTCGCTTCGCTTCACATTTTAGCCAATAATTATAAGCCCCTTAACAGGGCGTTAGGTCTCACTGGCGTATATTTGTCACATTGGTGGCGTATTAATAACGTAACAAAAAAGTGTAGGTTTCGTACATGATAGTTGTTTAATAAATATCAAAGGAACTTACTTATGGAATATATGATTAATTCAGAATTAATTAAAAAACAGCGCAACGAAAGAACTTGGTCACAAGATCATTTAGCATCAGTTTCAGGTCTTAGCTTAAGGACAATACAGCGTATTGAAAAAGAAGGGAAATGCTCACTCGATTCAAAAAAAGCATTAGCTTCTGTTTTTGAAATAGATGCCAATGATTTGGATTTTGTTGATTATTCATCACAAATAATGGTTGCTAACAAGGGTAGGCGTTATGGATTATTAGGTGCGGGAATTGGACTTTTTTGTTCGTACTCAGCAATCACCTATTCTGTAATAAATGGCTCAATGCTTCTAGGAGAAGCAGGGGGATATTATGGTGTTGTTGGTGCACTAACTGGAATAACTTGCGGGTTAATTGGTTACTTTTCAAAGCAGAACAATTTAACATCGACCTAACAAGAAATTAAACAAGGACAAAAAACAGTTGGCTTTTTGTTCACTACGTTCACTTATTCTAGCCAACTATTTTTTGCCTGTTAATTAGGCGTTGAGGCTGTAGAATTACTCTTTTTAGGAACGTATTCTACTATTTTAAATTGATTGTTTTTTAACCTTGAATCCATCCGTTCGCTGTGATCTAATAGATATTATTCACCCACGGTAAACTGTTATGGCTAACTATAAGCCTGACTTATCCTGTCAAAATAAATTCATTCCTATCAATTTCGCTGAGCAAATTTTGCCTGGCACCTTTGAATATGCCCTTTGTT